>NZ_JADYVV010000199.1:0-463 GCF_020194035.1 Bradyrhizobium sp. BRP56 | reverse complement strand
CAATATCATTCACATCCAGTCCCGACTTCTCGGCGTAGTACCTCAACGTAGACGCCATCGGAATCAGGAAGAGCTCGTCATAACCGCGATCCGGGCCGGGAAGGTATCCAGGCCCAAAGCTGATCACCATCGATCTTGCCTTCACATCCAGACGGATGCTGACGCTGATTTGTCGCAGTTCACCCCTCTCCTGCAAATGACGCGTCAGCTGGTTCGAAGCTTCACGCTCCAACAGCGCAACCGCCTCCGCGTGAGCACCTGCATCCTCAAGCACTTTCGCCGGCTGATCTCCAGAAGCCAACACGGGCGGCACAAAGATCAGGCCGCACGCGACCGCGGCAGTTGCAAGCTTCAATCCCTTCATTGTTGATTCCTCCATGTGGTGGGACACACGCCGCTCATGCGGCGTCCCGCCACCCTGCCCAGCCGCGCGACGGCGATTCCGCAACACAGCGCACACGGA
>NZ_JADYVV010000198.1:0-464 GCF_020194035.1 Bradyrhizobium sp. BRP56 | reverse complement strand
GTAAAAAAAGCTGCAGCCTGCGAACCCTTGCACCACAACGATTCGCAGGATTTTTCAGATGGCCGGGTAAACATGGGGGCCGATGTGGCAGCGCACAACAATATCCCGTTGACGTGCTTGACGATCACGGGAACAATCGGCCAAAAAATAGAACGGTTGTTCAGTTTTTTCTAGGAGACACCATGGCCCTGATGGGACAAATGATGAGCACTCCGTTGCTCATCTCGACCATCATCGAACATGCAGCGCGCAATTCCGGTTCGACTGAAGTCGTGTCGCGCCGTGTCGAGGGCGATATCCATCGCACCACGTACCGGCAAGTGCGAGACCGCTCCAAGCAACTGGCAAATGCGCTGGCCGCACTCGGTGTGCAGCCCGGAGAGCGTGTGGGTACGCTGGCCTGGAACGGCTATCGCCACCTTGAAATCTATTACGGCGTCTCCGGTTCGGGCTCGGTGTGCCAC
>NZ_JADYVV010000197.1:0-469 GCF_020194035.1 Bradyrhizobium sp. BRP56 | reverse complement strand
GTAAATCACCGACAACGCAAGAAACAAAAGAAGATGACGTACAGTCAACTGAAGATACACAAGCGCAAGATTCAGATAAAAAATCATAATTTTGATAAACCGGAAGCAATGATTATCGTAGCTTTCGGTTTTTATCTTGGTAAAAAACCAAAAAATTTTCTATTGCATAGTTGAAATAAATGAAATTTAAATTGATTTATGCATAACTTGAGTGCTTTAAGGGTAGTTACGTTTATAAGACCCGTTAAGCGGCCTTAAAAAAGCGGATGAAGTCAGCGAAGAATATAATGCGACGCTTCAATTTCGCTTAATCAGGAGGGTATTACAATGAATAGAAAAGTAGAAAGAATCATTGGATGGATCGGTGTAGGTCTGACAGTACTCTACATGTTGCTGTTCTTAATCGGTACATTCATGAAGGATGGCATGTTGGCTGACATTCTGTTAAAACAAGGGGATTCCAGTATGT
>NZ_JADYVV010000196.1:0-470 GCF_020194035.1 Bradyrhizobium sp. BRP56 | reverse complement strand
TCGCGCTGACGAGCATAGATACTGCTCTCTTCTTCGCCAATCAGCGAGACATCTGCGCCAATCTGGCGCATATCAGCCTGAATGATTTCCGCCATCGATTTGCTTAACGCATCGGTGCCGATGAACGACAGTTCAATGCGCAGCGGCTGACCATTTTTCTCGCGGATGTCTTTGCCTGCAGGCAGCGTCCAACCGGCTTTTTCCAGCAACGCTTTCGCTTTCTGCGGATCGTACTGGCGCGGTTTCAGGCCGAGGTTGGCGTAGGGCACAGAAGGGGCAAACAGGGTGTCGGCGACCTGCTGGGTACCATACAACGCGTTATCAATCAGCGATTTTTTGTTCACCGCGTAATTAAGAGCTTCACGGACTGCCAGCTCGTTGGTGGGGGCTTTGGCGGTATTGAGCGCCAGCATCACGGTTTCGATCGGCTGTGACAGTTGAGTGTGGTAAGCCGGGTTCTGGCTAAAGCG
>NZ_JADYVV010000195.1:0-474 GCF_020194035.1 Bradyrhizobium sp. BRP56 | reverse complement strand
GCTAGTAAGTTAGTACATGATACGTTACGGCAGTCTATTGATAGCCAAACACTTATCAAACAATAACTAATTGCTCAATAATTCTTTTTTAATTCTTATTCATGCGACAGTTTCTTAAGTACGTTCTGGCCACCATTGTGGGTCTGATATTTTTTTCATTCGTCGGTTTTCTGTTACTGCTGGGGATTGGCGCTGCTTTTTCCTCGTCGGATAACAAGACCGTTGTCAGTTCAAATTCGGTGTTAAAGATTGATTTAGATAAGCCTATAGAAGAGCAGAGCAGCGAAAATCCGTTCAGTGATTTCGGGCCGATCAGATCATCGGGCGATGCCATTGGCTTGATCGAACTCAAACAAACGCTCAGAAAGGCTAAGGAAGACGATAATATCCAGGGCATTTATCTTCAGACCGAAAGCCCAATGGCCGGATGGGCTTCTATTGAAGAGGTTCGCAATGCCCTGATCGACTTCAAAC
>NZ_JADYVV010000194.1:0-475 GCF_020194035.1 Bradyrhizobium sp. BRP56 | reverse complement strand
CCACAGCACGCGCTGCTGGCCACGGTGCTGGGGCACATCATCGAACAGGCCGGCGAGGCCTATGCGCCGTCCAACCCGGCGTTGCTGGACCAGGCCAGCTGGGTCGGCTGGCGGCTGGCCGAGCTGTTGCCGCTGAGCGAGCAGCAGCGCCTGCAGCTGCTGCAGATGGACGACCCGCACCAGCGATTGCAGCAGTTGCTGGGCTGGATGCCGTAGCAGCCTGCCTTGGGTGGGTGTGCACCTTGGTGCACACGCTGGGGCATGCGTGGAATGCCATCCACGCACGGCGTGGGATCTACTGTAGAGCCGAGCCTTTGCTCGGCTTGATGGTTCCCGCGAAGAGCAGCCGAGCATGGGCTCGGCTCTACAGTGGGTGATCGCGCACCGGTGCCGGTCAGGGCGTTGTGGTCTTCAACCGCAGCACCGGCAACCCGGTTTCGCTGTGCACGTCCTCGCGCTGCGGCAGGTCCTGCAC
>NZ_JADYVV010000193.1:0-476 GCF_020194035.1 Bradyrhizobium sp. BRP56 | reverse complement strand
GACTGCGCCTGCGGCCTGCAGGGCTGCGTGGAGCGTTATGTGTCCGGCAGTGGCGTGGCGATGATCGAGCGCCACCTTGGTGGCAGCGCCGCCGACGCCAGCGCGGTGATCGCCCTGGCCGAAGCCGGTGATGCCCGCGCGCGCAAGGCGCTGGACATCCATCGCGACCTGCTCGGCCACAGCCTGGCCGCGCTGGTGCTGGCGCTGGACCCGCACGTGATCGTGCTCGGCGGCGGCCTTTCGCAGTACGCGCCGCTGTACCAGCACCTGCCCGCCGCCATCGCCACCCACCTGTTCAAGGGTGTGTAGGTGCCACCGATCGTGCCGCCACGCTTCGGCGATGCCGGTGGCGCACGTGGTGCCGCCCTGCTCGCCTGCCAACCCTCCTTTTCCTGATGTCCGGAGCCTGACCATGTCCCCGTTGCAGACCCTGCTTGCTTCCCACCGCGCCGGTGCCAATGTCGGCCTGTACAGCG
>NZ_JADYVV010000192.1:0-565 GCF_020194035.1 Bradyrhizobium sp. BRP56 | reverse complement strand
CCATCGGCAGGATGCGCCGCTTTATTCCCCGCAAGACGGATCTCGTAACCCTCTCGACCGCCAGATTCCGCCAGTTCATCGCCGCCTACAACAACACCCCGCGCAAATGCCTTGACTACCGCACGCCTGCCGAGTCCTTTGCTCAAGTGTTGCACTTCGAATGTGAATCCACCTCCCGGCCTTCGCCGGGACGACGATCGAGAGAGAACCGCGCACACGTTTGCGTCTCTGCCCGTCCTTTGCAGCGCGTCCGCAAACTACTTCGCCCGCATCGCTTCCGGCGTATCCGGCTGCGCGGACGGATGCGCCTTGGCGAATTCCGGCAGCGCCATGGCGGTCTCGTGGATGCGCTTCACGGTCGGCCAGGGCGACAGGCTGATCTGCTGGTTGATCGCCGCCGTGACATGGCCGACCAGGCAGATGTCGGCAAGGGTGGGTGTCGTCCGTTAAGAAGCCGGATTGATCGAGGCTGGCCGGGCGAGCGTGCGCCATAGCTGGGCCAGGAACAGGCACAAGAGATATCTCAGCCAGGCGAGGATGCGGCGGAAGTTGTGTCCGACGGCTG
>NZ_JADYVV010000191.1:0-613 GCF_020194035.1 Bradyrhizobium sp. BRP56 | reverse complement strand
GCTGCCGCGGAACTGCAGGAACCAGTCGCTCCGATGGAAAGGGAGAAGCACAAGCGGAGAAGACCGCGAGGCGAGATTACCGACGCGGAGCACTGGGACGGACCGATCCGTATTAGCGACGAAGGCCAGTAATGGGGCCGGAGCGAAGGGATCGGATCAGGTGGGCTGGCCATCGTCGCAACTGACAATAGGAGGACGACGGTGAACCAGCCGGGCAAACCGTTCAACATCGACAAGAGAGAGGTGTACGAAGCATATCTGCAGGTGCGATCCAATGGTGGCGCAGCCGGTGTCGACGGAGTGACGATTGAGCAATTCGAGTCCGACTTGAAGAGCAATCTCTACAAGATTTGGAATCGAATGAGCTCAGGCGCTTACTTCCCGCCGCCTGTTCGCGCCGTCTCCATTCCAAAGAAGAGTGGCGGCCAAAGGATCCTCGGGGTTCCCACTGTGGCAGACCGCGTGGCACAGACGGTTGTCAAACAGCTGATTGAGCCGGCTCTCGACGCAATCTTTCTGGCAGATTCTTACGGCTACAGACCCGGTAAATCGGCTCTCGATGCCGTAGGCGTGACGCGACAGCGGTGCTGGAAGTACGATTGGGTTCTGGAGT
>NZ_JADYVV010000190.1:0-624 GCF_020194035.1 Bradyrhizobium sp. BRP56 | reverse complement strand
GGCCCGATGGAGAAGCGACACTCCAGATTGATCGATCAGCGGCTCGAGCAACTTCGATCGCATCGTAACAACATCTGGCGTTATCGGCGACTCCCGAAAACGCAGCTTTCCGACTTGGAGCGTCAGTTCATCGAAAGGCGCATCGGCGAGGAGCTCGAAGCCGTGCAACGCGTGGCGTCTGACGTACCCCCCATCGGTACGTGTCTGACGTCTATCCCGACGGCCAGAACATCGGGAAAAGGCCATCCATGATCGACCTTCAAATGACACTTATTCGCGGCAGCGAGAAGATCATCGACCAATACCAGTATCTCCTGGCTACCGCGACCTCGGAACGGGAGCGCGAGCGCTTTCGCCAACGCATCAACGAAGAGCAGCTGCTGCTGGACAAGCGTCGGCAGCCTGAGCAACCCGCTCGCGCAGCGTGACAGAACGGATGACATGGCCGCATGGGTGAATTGAAGAGCTTGCCCCTGGACGAAGCCATCCGACTTCGCTGGGTCTTGCGGGACATCAGAGCCAGGCGCTTTATCGTCAACCCGCTCGGTCCGGCTGACGTTCAGAATCTCACCCAGATGGGCTACGTCGAAAACATAACATGCTCCCCGTTCTGACGGCGGCGGG